>NZ_CP191378.1:0-17839 GCF_050500285.1 Fructilactobacillus sp. Tb1
CATAATGACATTAATTACCTTTTATTTTGTTTGAAATTTAATTATCATGATTAAAATAATTTATATTATATTATTGCTTTAAATCTTCTTTGTTGAGTTCTAACACTAATTCCAGTCTTTCGTTCAATCATTTTGTATGTCATTCCTTGTTTTCGTAAATCATATGCAAATCTTATTTGTTCATCAGTATAAGTTTTGGGACGTCCTTCTTTAAAATATGGATCATGTGACTTTGCATATGCTTTTCCTTCTTGAGTTCTAGTCACAATCATATCTCTTTCAAACTGAGCAAAAGCACTAAAAATTGTAAATATCAATTGTCCAGTTGGGGTATTATCAATCAATCCCATATTAAGAATATCCACTTTAACATCTCGTTTAAATAACTTTTGAATAATATCTAATGCTTCTCTAGTGTTACGAGCAAAACGATCCAACTTCGTAATGATTAAAGTATCACCTGATTTGATATCATTTAATAATTTTTGGAACTCTGGTCGTTCAGTTGTGGTCCCTGTAAACTTTTCTTGATAAATTTTTTCTGCCCCAGCGTGTTTTAAGTCTTCAATTTGATTTTCTAATTTTTGATCTGTAGTACTTACTCGTGCATATCCATATTTCATTTTTATACCTTCTTTATGACCTTAAGTTATGGCATTCTGTAACTCCTTTAATTATAAGGTATACAAAAACAAGCCACAACTGTTAAGTTGTGACTAACGTTTCAGTATTTATTTTATGCTGCTAATTTATCAATTTCCCTTTTGCGACTTATTAATTTCTTTATTTGTTTCAAAAACTAATTTAAAAAAGTTGAAGATCAACTTTTACAATACTTAAATTATTTACTTTTGATAAATTTTCTTTGTCTTTTCAATGATTATTATATTAAATTGATTTTTAGCTGGCATAATTTTTTCTTATTTTATAAGCATGTGAATATATTTAATTATAGGAGTCCCTGCATGTTTGTTTTTTGAGAATGATTAGCCTAAATGCTAATTATATAGTCATTGAAATGCTTTTATGAAAAGTAGCGGTAGAAAGTCGAACACTCAGAATGTTTATCGCCTGAATATACGATTTTCTATCGCTACTTTTAAATTCCATATTGAGTATAGAATTGCTGATTTCTTAAAGGCTGTCGTTTTTTGCTAAATTGATAATCTGCTGCTCAATTTGATCTCTAACTTTCCGAAAAGCTACCATTTTATTCTGTTCAGATCCAGTTGCTAAAGCTGGATCTGAAAGTGGCCAATGAATTTTCTTGACCGTCGGCGGAGTAACTGGGCAGCGATCGCGGGCATCTCCACATAGGGTGATAACTAGATCACTATGACACAAATACTCTGGGTCAATTAGCTTTGATTTTTGTTGGGAAATATCTATTCCTTTTTCAGCCATAACTTTAACAGCTAATGGATTTAAGCCATGTACCTCGACACCCGCACTGGCAACGCGACAACCACTACCTAAAATTTTTTTTGCAAATCCTTCAGCCATTTGACTTCGACAAGAATTTCCAGTACATAGAAAATAAATTTGTGACATCATAATCCCCCATCTAAATCGTTAATGAACTAATACATCTACTAAATCCATGCCTAGATAACCGCTAAATTCATTAATGGTTAGGATATTCATCGTTTTTTACCAAATGATTATCCACTAACGTAGTTTGTAAAACATTTATGCTCTGACTTTTTAGTTTTTAGGCAACAACTTGATTTAGAACAAAGTAATCGGACCTCCTCCTTGTATGTTCACACTAACATGCAGCAGCTGAATGTGAATATTTCTTTTCAAAACTGAAACCAAAATATTGGTTATACAACACATTACTGGTTCAAAAATCTCTACTTTTATTCTATGCATCTAAAAAGCAATTATGGTTTATATTTTTTAATCAAAAATCGATAATGACAACCAAAGACCACATAGGGTAATAAACAACACCGGAATTGTGGTTACAATTCCAATTTTAAAATAAGTTCCCCATTTAATTTTAACCCCCTTCTGAGCTAACACATGTAGCCAGACTAACGTAGCCAAAGAACCAATTGGGGTAATTTTAGGCCCTAAATCTGAACCAATTATATTTGCGTAAACTAAAGTATGATGAATAATCCCAGAAGTATTAGCACCCTTAATTGATAGCGCATTAATCATGACGGTTGGCATGTTATTCATTAATGACGCTAAAAATGCTGCTAGGTAGCCCATACCCATTGTGGTAGCAAAGCGACCTCTTTTTGCGATTTCTGTAATAACACTTGATAATAATGTCGTTAAACCAACGTTCTGAAGACCATAAACTACAACATACATACCAATTGAGAAAAAGACTATGTTCCAAGGAGCCTCTTTAATGGCTGCAATCGCATCAACATGGGAACTTTTTTGACCAGCTATCAGAAAAATAGCTGCGATGCTCAATGCAATAAGGGAGACTGGGATTCCTAAAAAACCGCTGCTAAAATATCCAATCAGTAAAAGAGTTAAGACGACCCATGAAAATCTGAAGAGTCTTTTGTCTTTTAGTGCAGAACTAGGTTTCGAAACCTGAGTGGAATCAAATTTTCGTGGCAATGCTTTTCGAAAATAAAGATATAGAACACCAATACTACCTAACAGTGAAAATAGATCAGGGATCCACATTCTTAACGCGTATGTTGCAAAAGAAATTCCAAAAAAATCTGCAGAGACAATATTTACCAAGTTACTAACAATCATTGGTAAAGAAGTAGTATCTGCAATAAATCCACTGGCAATAATAAAGGGGAAAATTTGCTTTTCATCGAAGTGTAAGGCACGAACCATTGCTAAAACAATGGGGGTAAGAATCAAGGCAGCCCCGTCATTAGCGAAAAGAGCAGCAACAACGGCACCTAAGATGATTACCAAAATAAACATACGAATGCCATGGCCATTTGCCCATCGGGCCATGTGCAATGCGGCCCATTCAAAGAATCCGATTTGATCCAAAATGAGTGAAATAAGCATAATGGCTACGAATGACAAAGTAGCATTCCAGACAATTCCAGTAACTATTCCCACATCTTTAAAACTCACCACTCCAAATAACAATGCTAAAATAGCACCAATAACAGCTGACCAGCCAATTGATAATCCTCTAGGTTGCCAGATAACAAATAATAATGTAAGTAAAAAAATTCCAACGGCAAAAAAGGATTGCATGATACCTCCTGAACTAATTAATTATTTTTGAACTTTTAACTAAGTTATACTGTTAAAAGCGTTTTTTCCAAGCTTGTCCGTCACTACATAGCAACAAATCGATTATTCTAAAGCTTTTTAACTGATTGATTTTTGAAATGGACTTCGATTGATTAGTTAAAAATATTTTTTATCATTTTCAGCCTTTTACATAGACACTTGTCTATGTATTATGTAAAATTATTATTTATCAACGTTATCTTCACAATCAGAATGCTGGCAAATGCAGTGTTGTCCATCATTGACTAACAGTTTATCAGTATTTTGCTTAAACTCACGGACAAACTTTTTTTTAAGAGAATAATGTTGCCATTTTCCATCCTTTACAGCAAACACAATGCCTGCATTTTGTAAAACTTTCATATGGTGAGATAAAGTGGGCTGAGAAAAATTAAAATATTTTAATATATCACAAGCACAAAGTGATCCACATGAAAGTAAGTCAATAATTTTTAAACGATTCGGCTCAGCCATTGCTTTTAGCATTTGAATATAGTTTTGATAGTCCATTTTTCCCCTTCCTTACATAGATAACACTCTATATGTAGTATAAAAGCTACTTTAAGGGATTGTCAACCTTTTTAAAATAAACACTGCAAATCTTTTTAAGAAACTATAATATTAGAAGTCAGAAAAAAGAAGTTCAAGGATACAAAAAGTCCCCTAAACTCGGATATAGTTTAAGGGACTTTTTGTAATAGCTCTGCTTTTAGTGAATAAACGAAAATAGTGTTAACTTCTATTGTCATAACATTTTTATTTTAAAAAATAAAGGGGAACTACTATTCTGGTGGTGCAGAAAATAGCAGTTCCTTTTGGAAAATATTTGCATCAAAAGAACGACCTATTCAGGTCATTTAAAATATAACATAGTTGCTTACATAAAAAACCCAAAGTTATCGTTATACCCGCACTAGCTTTGATTTTAGAATATTTGTTAAATAGTAGTAGGATCTAACAAAATAAGCATAGCATTTTAACCAATAAAAAAAACTGTCATAAGGTATAAGAAATGACAATTTTCTACATTGCTCCTATATCAATAAATTGCACAAATTTTGTTAGACAGCTGGCTTAATTCGTACGGTATTATACCAATGAATATAATTTTCAGTTTTTTAAATCAATTCTTCATAACTCGGAAATCTTGTTTGAAAGGCGAATTCACGTTTTAAAATTGAATGGAATGCTTCAATTGGACCGTTATCATATGGGTGCCCTTTTAAAGAATAAGAATGTTTTATTCCATGTCCTTTAAGGACATTTTCATATTGATAGCTTGTGTATTGACTCCCCATGTCGGAGTGTAAATACATAGGCTTTTTATTTTTACATAATGCTTCTAGAATCGTATCCGTAACTAGCCCACTAGTCATTGTTTTTGAAATTTTCTTAGCTAATATCTTAGAAGTTCTATCGTCAAAAACGGTACTCAAATAAACCCAATTACCATTTTCTAATTTCAAATAAGTAATATCGACTCTCCAAATTGATTTTGCTTTACTATTTTTAATTAAATTGGGTCTCTGACTGTAATCTACTTTTGTACATGGCTTTTTAAATCGTCTACACATAAGAGATCTAATACCCAATTCATTCATTAATCTTTTAATTCTACGACTACCAAAATAAATATTCATTGTCCGTAGGACAGCCTTTAATCTAGGAACACCATATACTTTATAATTATCTGACCAAGTCTTCTTCAAAATAATCTTTATCTTGTCATCATAATTACGTCGATGACAAGATACATAATTAATCCAATTATAGTATGTTCTTCTAGGTACATTTAAAGCACTTAAAATATTGATAAGGCGATGATTACTAGCAAGTAATCGTTTAATTAATGGTAGATAAACTGTTCTTGTTACTTTTTCCCCAGTATCATCGCCGCAGCTTTTAAAATATCATTTTCTTCCTTTAATCTTGCATTTTCATGAATTCTTTTTTTGTAATTGGGTTACCATCATCAACAGAAATGATTCTTTCATCATTAATCCATTTAGAAACAGTTGAGACTATAACACCATATTCTCTTGCAATTGAAGACATTGATTGTTTTTCGTCATTATATAAAGCAACAAGGCTTTGTTTAAATTCCATTGAGTATCTTTTAGATCTATTTTTGTTCATAATAAAAACTCCTATTCTGATTATAATTTTACACAAAGCGTCTAAGCTTTTGTGTGCCATTTATCAGTATAGGAGCACATAATAATAAATTTTATTAATTCATAGCTTAAATTTTAAAAAATATATAATTTAGTATCATAAATGATGAATTATTTTTATAAATAAAATCAATATATAATTTATAATTCACGCAATAAATATAAGTGTTACAAATTTAATAATATGCAACATTTTAAATAAACAATTACATAACACTATAATAAAAAATAATAGTATTTTAAAATTACTAAGCAAACCGACAAGATGACGCTGTATAATTTTGCGTTGATTTTTCGTTTTTAGTTTAAAGTTCACTCGTCTAAAGACGATAACTTTTTACGTTGAAAAATGCTTTTTGACTATTCGTTTTTAAAAAATTATAAGTCTAAAGACGCTTAATTTTTGTTGAATAGTGCCGTTTGATTTTACTTGGTTTGAACATTTATGTTAATCAAATGTGAAGAGTAAAATGCCTTTGACTTTGTGAGATGTTGCTTGCAACATCAAGAATGAGCGAAGCGAATGGCAGCCTCGCAGAGCCCCGATTTTTATGCTTTAGCGTAAAAAAAGATAAGGGGCTATTATTTCGCATTAGATATTAGAAACTAGAGTATAATTAAAGTAGTATATCTCTTCTAATCTATTAATAAAATGAGGCGAAACAATGCAAGCAACTGCAACTATTCAAATTCAAAATAAACCATTTTCTGGAGTGAAAAATCACGTTAAACATCTGGAAAAACAAAACCATTCTAATAAAAATATCAACAACAACGACACGAAATTTAATGATTACTTAGTCGCCTCTCGAGCATATATTGAACGAAAAACCCAAGAAACATTTGCACCAGAATTAGCAATTTACAATCAAAAACAAATCAAATCTCGCCACAAAAATAATGTAAAAACTTTAGCCGAATATGTAAAAAATAAAAAATGGAGTAAACGTGCCGTCGCTACTTTTGGAAATTCTGAATTACAAACAGAACTCGTAAAAGGTAAAAGTGAAACAGAAAAAATTGAACTTTTCCAAAAAGAAACCGCAGGTTTATTAAATTATGCCAAATCATTTAATCGAATCAATTCCAATTTTGTTTTGTTTGCGGCAGTAACCAATGTCGATGAAAACAAAAAAGAAATTGGAGCTCCACATGTCCATCTCGATGTTCGCCCATTAAGTAAAACTAAATCTGGAAAAGCTTCAATGAATATCAACAATGCTTTACAAGCTGAATATGAACATGATAATCCCGGAAAAGAAATACCAAAAGATACGCGTAAATTAATGTCATGGTGGCGAACCAAAAATGATAAATTGTTAGTAAAAGAAATGGGTAAAGTTTTAGGAATTAACTTCACCTTACAACGCATGGATCGTGACAAAAAAGACATGGGATTATCCATGGAAGATTTTCAGGAACGTCAAGATGTGAAAAAAGAAAATACTAAATTATTAGCAGAACTTGATCCCGAAGCCACCATTAAATGGCAAAAAACAGATAGTAAAAAAGAAATTGAAACCGAAAAGGTTTCAACATATCAGGGAAGACAAGAAGCCCAGTCAGCACCGCTAGGCGCAATCTGGGCGCGCCTAAATCAGGCGAGTAATTACTTACGAGAACAAGCTCAAAAGCGAATTGAAAAGCTTAGACAACAAATTAAACTCAAATACCAACAGTTGGTTCAACGAAGAAATGTTTGGATTACAAAAACAAGAGAGCGAATTAGACAAAAAACTGAGCAAATCAGAGACCAAAGTTCCAACCTTAAACGATCTAACGAAGTTGCTCCAACAAAAAAATCAGGCTCAGGATCAGAAACAACTATTAGCCAAATTGCAGCGACAAGAACAAGAATTAGACAGAAAAATAATGAACTTGAGACAGAACAACGACGATCGCGAGAACTAGATTTACGAGATCAAAGAATTAGACAGCGAAATCACGATCGTGATTTTGGACCTAGTCGCTAGAAAGGATTTTTAAAATGACTGATGATGAAGAACAACAGTTTCGCTCTGCTTTAGCAGAAAGCATTAATAATGGAACCATTAAAGTTACTGACTTTCCCGAAATAAAACAAATGATTGAAAAATCCATTAGACAAAGTGTAACTGACTATACTAAAAACAATTTAGATTACAATCAAATTAGCGGAAATTTAGATCGAATTATTCAAAACACTGTTACTGATGAAGTAAATAAACTTAATCAATTTATTAAAGATAATAATCAGGTTTTACTGAACAAACAGCAAGGAATATTTGATGGCTTACAAAAAAATAATGACGATTTAAATTTAATTGAAAAACAATTTGATGAAGCTAAATTAAAATCACAGAATTTAATGGAACAAATAGAAACGCAAAAGCAAAAAGTAAAAAATTTAAACCGCACATTAAATAACCAAACTGATACTGCCAACAAATTAGCAAAAATGGTAACCAATCGATATATTATTTTTGGAACAGTCTTCTTTGCGCTTATCCTCGGTATTTTTGTTGGGGTGGTGTTTTTATAATGGGAAAATTTTTATTCTGGTTGGGTGTAATCATTGTAATTATTGGAGCTCTAATCGCAAGCTTTATTTATTTTGTCCCGGCGGGACAAAAACGATTTATCGGTGACATATTCTTAGGAATCATGTGTACCATTCTGCTAGCGACCATTCCACCACTTTTATTTAATAAATTAATGAAAATCCAGGGACAAACCAATTCTTTTACTTTAATAATTATGGCCGTAACAATTCCATTATTGTTCTTTAGTTTTTTTAATGATAAAGGACGTTTCTACGCCATCAAACTTGATTGTGACCAAGAAAGTCAATTTGAAACATTAAAAAATAATATTATTAATCAGCATAGCTTTTTGAATACAGGACTCGATGAACACGACTCAATTAATCAAGAAGAGTTGTCTAAACTAAAAAAGATTAAACCACTTAATCAAAAACGTAAACAACAAAAGCAAGCTATTATTAACAAAGTAAATAAGTTTAACAATAAAATTAAAAAACAAAATTCATCGCAGAATGGTTTTCAATAAAAAAAGAGCTAATCTTAATTAGCTCTTTTTTTAATTATTATTTATCTTTAACTTTTTGATATTTTTTTAATGCTTCTATCATTTCTGGTTGATCAATAATGTTATTTTCTAACTGCTTTTGTAAATAATCAGCAAAATTAAACTCACTCAAATTAGCGACTGATTTATGAGTTTGACTGGGTTTTTCAGTATGATACATTTTAGTAATTACAGCAGCACTATATTTTCTTTTACGATATGGATATACTACCATATCCACTTTAGCTTTAGCTCGATATTCTCTAGGCAATTGAAAAACATAAGGCTTATAGCCAATGTATTTGCCATTCATTTGAATCCAATGTATTATTTTTTAAAACTGGGTTTCCCTTTTTCATAATTAAAAACACCCTTCCTAAAAAATTATTAATATATTCACTATATTTTCAAACTACAATTTATCATGATTATTTATATTTGTATAATAATCTTTCTTGATTTTCATCAATTAAATAAACTTCTAACAAAGTATATTTAATTTGATTACGTTCATATCCAGTATTTTCAAAAGTTGAAACACAAATAAAATGATTAGGATTTTTTCTTAGTTCTCTTAAAAATAAATAAGCATTCGAAATTTCCGTAGGAAATGTAATTAAATATTCCCAATTGATTTTACTAAAGGAGTACTCTACCCTTCTAAATTTATAAACTGAACTAACATTAGTTGCAACTTTAGAAAACAAAAGTATACACTCAATCCGATCTTCAATTTGATTAAAATATTTAGATTTCTCTAACATACTAATCGTAATTTCATCATTTAAAATTTTTTCAAAAGCAATTTTAGAAGACATTCTAGCAATATTTCTTAAGTCTTTTAAATAATGAAAACCTACCAAATGATAAAAATCTTCAACGGAAAAATCAATGTACAAATCTGTTTTTTTGCCTTTTCTACCAATTACAATTTTTATCTCTTTATTAATTAAATTATTATATATTGTTGCAGCTTTTCTTAATTTATCCATTTACTTTATTTTCCTAATTAAAAAAGGTCCCTTAATAGGGACCTTAATTTTATTGTTAAATTTGAATGTTTTTGCTGGCGCGAGGTGTTCACATACAACCCTTCGAAAGCATCTAATAAGCAAGTGCATTATCAAAAGATAAAGTCCAACTCACTAAAACTTATTAATAGCTCAGTAGATACACTAGTTATCTACAAACGTATTATATAACAGAAATGCTTATTTATCTAGTAGTTAAATAATATCTACTTTTGCTTGATCTTCATGTTTCTAATATTTAGTTTAGAGGGAATGTGTTTTGAGAGCAGAATTTTCCCCTGTTTTTTAACAGAAGAAGAATTCAAATTAGTTCGTCGGTCGTATGCCCGTCGATTGATCTATATAATTACTGATTCAACTATCTTTCTACTTTTCGAAAGAATCCAATAAAAAAATGCCCTTATTGGACATAGTAGTTTAATATTTTGTTTGTTGTTCTAAACTACCATTCATATCACAGCCCTGTGCTTTCGCACCATTTTACCAACCCGCACTGTAACGTAATGCCCCCGTTCGGCCAACATATATATAGATTAACTATCCTGACCTAACGAATTTTATAGAATCGGCTCCCTCTTAACCTGTCCACTTAATTTAGCTATCACCAATCAGATGAACGGGGCTTGTCCATTACATTAAAAAGATGTAATAACGTCCATAGGCACTAAGTATTACTGTTACCAGTAATAACGCAGCTTGTCTCCTGCGTGGTCTAAAAAGCCATATCACGAGTAGTTTACAAGGCATGTCTATCGTAATATAATAAGAAGTGTAATAAAGGTTAATAACATTATTCTAGGTCACTAATGGCAGTTAGTGGGCTTTTTATATATGAAGAAAACAGTTTAATACTGTTTTCTTTTTTATTTGACTTAAATATATATCATAATTCTTATAAAAACAATAGTTAAATTTCATAATGTATACATGTATACATTACCACAAATAGACATGTTGCTTATGTCACAAATATACAAATATACATAATTAATTTTTAATATTAATATATAAGCTATTTAGGAAGTTAAGCCAAATAAAATAAAAAAAACAATTAGTATATAGTGATACATGTGAACATGTGGTATTGTATACATGTGGTATTGTATACTAATACTAATTTAAAAAGGAGTATTAAATATGGCAACTACATTAACATTTGGAAATTTTAAGGGCGGAACTGGGAAAACTACAAATGCAACAATGACTGGAATTGAATTATCAAACAGAGGTCAAAAAACATTACTAATAGATTTAGATCCCCAAGCTAATGCAACAAATCTTTATTTAAAAACAAAACAGAACATTGATAATAACGATTTTGTTACATTCAATAAAACATTAATGGCTGGAATAAGAGATGAAAACTTATCAGAAACAATTATAAACATAAAAAAAGATCTTGATATTTTACCTTCGGCTGCTGACTTTAGCCTATATCCAAGATATATGGAAAAAAAGAAAATTAACTATCAAGAAAGAGTCGAATATTTATCTAAGCTGATAAAACCTCTAAAGGAAATATATGATTGGATTATCATTGATATACCACCAACTATTTCCCTTATAACTGATTCTGCATTATATGCTAGTGACTATTGTCTTATTGTTTTACAAACACAAGAAAGATCCTTACAAGGAGCAGAAGCTTTCATTAAATACATTCAAAATGAAGTTATAAATACTTTTGATGCTCCAACGCTTGAGGTATTGGGTATATTACCGGTTTTATTAAAAAATAATGCACCTGTTGATAACAGTACTCTAGAATCTGCATACAAAATATTTGGAGAAGAAAATATTTTCAAAACAATTATAAAAAATATGGAAAGATTAAAAAGATATGATGTTACTGGGGTAACGTTTAATGATCAATTTGATAAAAAAGTTCAATTGGTATATTCAAACGTTGTTAATGAAATAACAAAGAGAATAGAGGAGATGGAAACTAATGAGTCTAACTAATAATCCAAATAGGGATAAAAAAGCAAAGTTAATTGATAGAGGAACTGATATAGTTCCTCAAAATTCAGTTGACATAAATGAAGTACTTTTAAATAACCCTGATAAAATGATTATTGATTCTGTAACTTTTTATGCAAATGTAAGAATAAATAATCATATCAAAAATAAAATACAGGCATTAAGTATTTTAGGATTAGCTAATTCTCAAAAAGATGCGATTGAAACTGCAGTAAATTATTATATCGAATCTCTTCCACAAGAAACTATGAGAAAATTTAAAACACAAGTTGAAGTATTAGAAGAACGTGATAAAAAAATAAAATAAGTACATTATTTTATAAGCTCAGGTTACACTTAAGTTAATTCTAGGAAAGCATTCAATAGTTGTAAAACCAGCCACTCAATACAACTATTGAATGCTGGTTTTACAACTATACCTACCTATTTTAATAGTATTACTAAAAATCGCTTTTGAGGGTACTGAATCTATAACTCAGATATCTATATTGGAGCATTGCATCAAATTATTTACGTTTGATATATACTGTTTTTCCACTAATTCATATTTCTTTGCAACTATCAACTTGTAAACCTCTAATTTATTTCTATAAATTTTGGTCCTTCAAACTTACGTGGGCGTATCAGAATTTCATTTGTTTCTCCTTTGCACCTACACTTTCAATTATTTTATTTATACTACAACTAACTTAAATGCTATGGCAGACAATAAGTTACAACGATATAGAAATGTCTAAAAAACAATGTGTAATCTGGATACACTCTGGTTTTACACTTTTTACATATAAAAATCACTGTTCTGTAAAGAACAGTGATTAGAGTTTGATTTTCTATTTTAACAAAAAAGGCTCATGTAACATTATGGTCTTAAGAAATATGTTCCATCTTCCATAACATCATATATTCCAACTGTACCGGTTCCACCTTGCGCATTAATTGACTTTGAGGTTACCTGAATTTCATACATATGATTTGCAGTTGAAAGCATTGTATATGCAAAATCGCTGTTGTTCCCTAATCCATTTTGTAAAGTTGCAATAGCTTGACTTGGACTAGTTACAACATCACCTCTACCATTAGTTTCATCTTTTTGTGATCTAGGAGCTTGGGATTCTTGTGCTGCTGTAGAATTACTTCCACTATTGTTAGTTACACTAGTATCATTTGATTTTGCAGTTGTATCTGTTTTTGCAGTATCGTCTTTATTAATTGTTCCAGATTTTGTATTATTTTCAGTAGACTTATTGGATTCTGAATTATTTTTCTTATCTGATTTATCAGTTGTATCTGTTTTTGAACTATCATTTTTATTAGTTGCTTCAGATTTCGTATTATCCTTTTTATCGGACTTATCAGATTTTGAGTTATTCTTTTTATTAGATTTGTGCTGCTCTGTTTTAACGTTTTCCTTAGTCTTTCCTGTAGAATTATTTTCATTTCCACAAGCTACTAAACCAATTGCTGTTATTAAAGCAAAGCCAGATAATAATAATTTTTTCATAATTAATCTCCTCATAATTGCTAATAATTAAAAACTATCTATATGTTTAATTATAAACTACTTATCTTTTATTTATACAAAATTCAATACCAAAAAAACGATAAAAACAGAGTATAATTACCTGTTTTTATCGTTTCTTTGATATCTAACTAATAAAAATCATATTCATTTATTTTAATTAAAAAATCCGGTTCCCCAGGTAGTTGCGGTAGATCCATCATCTGGTCCTACTGCTACATAAACACGTTTCCCTGATGTAGCAACGTAACTAATCCATGCATAGCCATTTGAAAATTCATAGCTATCATATGAAATAGATTCTCCGGCATCATAAGTTGCTAATGCTGGACTACTTGGATTTGTATCAGCACTAACTGGTAGGCTTTGATTTGGAATAAATAGTCCACGATAATTAATTAATAATCCAGATTGAGGACTTTCTTGAGTTAATCCACTATTATCGTCATCAAAGAATCCGGTTCCCCAAGTAGTGGCAGTAGATCCATCATCTGGTCCTACTGCTACATAGACACGTTTTCCTGATGTAGCAATGTAACTAATCCATGCATAGCCATTAGTAAAAATGTAACTATCGTAAACAATTGGTTCACCAGCGTCATAGGTTGCTAATGCTGGGCTATTTGGATCCGTATCAGCACTAACTGGCAAGCTTTGATTTGGATAAAATGTTCCCGCTAAAGAAATTAAACCAGTAGTTTGACCAGAGGTTGTGTTATTAAAGAATCCAGTTCCCCAAGTAGTAGCAGTAGATCCATCGTCTGGTCCCACCGCTACATAGACACGTTTTCCTGATGTAGCAATGTAACTAATCCATGCATAGCCATTTGAAAATTCGTAACTATCATATACAATTTGTTCACCAGCGTCATAGGTTGCTAATGCTGGACTATTTGGATCTGTATCAGCACTAACTGGTAAACTTTGATTTGGAGTAAAGACACCATTATATGGAGTTAATCCAGTATCAGAAGCATTACCTTCGGTAGCACTTGGGCTTAACACACCTGTACCATTATAACGATAAATAGTTACATGTGGTCTTCCATTTGCTTCCCAAATAGCATCATGATCATTAATTGTAATTCCATTATATCCATAATTACAATGAATGATTTTATCATTATCATCATAAAAAATTCCAGTATGTCCAGAAGCACCAGTTGAAGCTCCACGAATACCCCAGATGAAGATGTCACCACGTATAGCTGGAATATTTCCAGTACTATCTGCTGGAACTTGAACCCATCCATTTCTTTCAAGTGTTCCAAATTCAGAATCTGTATTACCATTTGAACCTTCAGGCAAAAATCCACCAGCAATCAAAGCATGATATACCGCACTTGAACAATCATATGAATCAGGTCCGTTTCTATAAGTCATACTATACGTTACCTTACCCATTCTATCAGTCATCCAACCAATCATATTATCAATTGCTTTTTTATTTGCTTGAATATTTGGATCAGGTAAACTTTCTTCAGAATCATCAAGAAATAGCGCTTTTTCAGCAGCTCTACGACGTACTAGTCCTGAAACCACAACTCCAGCAGCATGACAATAATATTGAAATTCATTAGCTGCATCAACAAAATCTCCTGCATTAACATAAACAAGTAAGTCACTGCTGTCTAATGTTCCCGCACCTAAATTATAAGTAAATGATACTAATGCATCAAACTGATTTTGTGTAATTTGACGAGTAACTGCATTATTTACAGCATCTTCATAAGTAATTAAATCTGCTTGTAAAATTTCTGTTGCTTCTTGTTCAGTAATAACCTCTCCAGGATAGACTGGATAAGTAGCAGCCGATGCAGTGTTATTTGTATGACCATAACCAATCGTTAGTACGCCTGCAATATCGTAATAAGCAGTTAATTCTAATCCTTCAAATTCTTTAATTAAATCAATTCCCTTTGTTCCTGTTTTCATTTGTAAAACTCCTCTTTAATATTTTTAATTACCGTTTTATTTTTTAATAGCATTGTTTTGATCATTATTATTTTTAAACCTTGAATTTTTTAGTGATTGTAGTTCAATTAAAATTTCAATAATTGTTCTAGGTGAAATTTCAATTTTTGAAAATAATCTAAAAAATGATTTTAAAGCTTTAATTGTTTCATACCTCCAATCATAAAATTTAAAATTAGCGCTAATTAATATACATATATGTTCTATAATCAATTGATTTTTGTAGTATATTAATCTACAATTAACTTAAATAAAAAGCCAACACGTCTGTTGGAAATATTTATTAATAATCAATTAGATTACAAGGAATACTATATACACCTATCTTCTACATGTCAACTAATACATAGAAAAATATTCTAAATAAAAATTGAAAGAGTGCTTAAAATGTCTATATATCAACGTATTAAAGAACTTGCAAAAAATAAAAATATTTCTATCCGCGAATTAGAACATCAGATGGGATTCCCTAATGGAACCCTTCAAAAATGGAATGATAATGCTAATTCTCAAAAACTAAAAAAAGTAGCCAACTATTTTAATGTGTCTACGGATTACTTATTGGGAAATGGAGATAGGCCAACTGCCAATTTAGATGATTTAGAAACTATTATGATGTTTGGTGGAAAACCAGTACCAGAAGAAGATAAAGAAACAGTTTTAGAAATCTTAAGGAGATTGAGAGATGCAAGAAATAATAAATAGTCTCTTTAATTATGCATTTAACCATGATATGGAAGTTGTATATACTGATAAATTGTTACCTAAAACTAGATCATTCGCTGATATACCAACTAGATCTATCGTAATTAACGCTAATGAACCTAACCAACGTCAACTGCCTTTAATCATTGCACATGAAATTAGCCACGTTCTTCAATGTGATACTAATGATGCTAAATTAAATTTTTCTACTGCACTAAAACCACATTATGAACAAAAAGCTAATATTAATGCTATTGATTTACTAATTCCATTCTATGTAGAGGATAAAGAACTATATCAAATTAACGTCGATGAATTTATGAAACTATTTGCAATCCCAAGTTCATTACGAGATATCTGTATTAATGAAATGGAAAACAATATCAATCATTAATATATATGAGTAATTAATTTATATGGATTTCCAATTGTTGCTAAAATTCCAGGAGGCATTGATTAGTACCGTTTTTCAAAAAGCGATTTACTTCAATCTTATAAGAAAAGCTAGAATTTAAGAAATTAAAAAGTCCAAACTCGCTAATAACGCTTTAAATGCTGATCTACTGAATTTTAAGTATTAGATGGAATTATATGGGAATTGATTTATAAATTCTTTGAAAGCAAATTAAGTGCTATTTATTTTCGTTTGTTAAAATTTTTTTATCAATTTATGCTTTTTTAATAAAAAAACAAAATAAAAGGTAATTAATGCTCTAAACATGAACTGAACCCCTTAAATTGGAGAACCCAATTTAGGAGGTTCTTTTTGTTTACATCAGAAATCAAATTAGCTGCTATTAAAGATTACAATAATGGCGTTCCAACAAATACTATAATGCGAAAATATGGTATTAAGGGTACAGCTACGCTGTACGAATGGATAAAACGTTTAGAAATATTTGGTGAAAGTGGATTAATTAATAATTCAACCAAGACACGATACTCTTATTCATTTAAAATTAAGGTTATAAATTGGCGTCTTGAAAATAATGAATCATATCCTAATACTTCACGTTACTTTAAAATTAGGAATCCTGTGACAATATTTCAGTGGGAAAAGTTATTATCAATTGGACGTCTAAAACCTTTTAAAGGAAGACTAATCAAAATGAATAATAATAAAGAATCACTAGAGGAAAAATTAAACAGACTTGAACAAGAAAACACCTACTTAAAAGCTAAAATTCAATACATGGGAAAAATAAAAGCCTTAACTCAAAGTCAAAAGAAATGCCAAACAGAGAAAAAACACAAATAATTACTGAGTTAAGGCGTGACTTTAATTACCCGTTACACATGTTATTAGATATAGCAGAAATATCTAGTAGTAGTTATCATGATTCATTAAAACGTGACTATTCTAGTAATGACCAAAGGGTCATTGCAGAAATCAAAAGAATTAGGTCTGAATTTATTGATTATGGATATAGAAGGATTACTTTAGAATTAAATAATTTAGGATTTAAAATAAATCACAAAAAAGTCCTCCGAATAATGAATTCAGAAGGACTATTGTGTACTGCTTATGAAAGAAAAACTAGAAAATATAATTCATACAAAGGAAAACGTGGAAAAGTATCTCCCAATAGAATTAATAGACGATTCAAAACTGACAGACCTTTACAGAAAATAGTTACTGACGTTACTGAAATACGTTGGGGTAATAAGACCATGAATGAACGAGCTTATTTTACAGCATATATGGATTTGTATAATAACGAAATTATAACCTGGAGTCTAAGTTTGCATCCAACTGTAGAGTTTGTTGTAAAACCTTTAGCAGAATTAGTTTTAGCTCGTCCAAAATTAAAATATCGTATGACAGTTCATTCTGATCAAGGATTTCAATATCAAAATGCAAAATTCGTAAATATTTTGAAAGATAATAAAGTATTTCAAAGCATGAGCCGTAAGGCTACATGTTTGGATAATGCTTGTATTGAAAGTTTTTTCAATCAATTAAAAGTTGGAACAATTCATAACTTTAGTTATGATAGTTACTCAAAACTAAAGTCAGCTGTTAATAAATACGTCCATATATATAATAATTATCGTATTAAAGAAAAACTGGGCGGAATGTCACCGGTTCAATACCGGCTCTATTCCGCCCAGAAAATTGCATAACCATTCTCCAATTTTAAGGGTTCAGGTCA